>CAWIWQ010000004.1:0-12728 GCA_963839895.1 uncultured Verrucomicrobiae bacterium | reverse complement strand
CTCGGAATATTAAGTACTTTTCTTTGCATGGAAGGAATCCTTGCTTTAAGAAAGCTCTCTACCCTTGTTTTTCCTATTCTTTTGATCGCTTTTTTAATAGCACTTTTCGTTTCTCCATTCAAGTTGTCTCAAGAAACCAATGCGTCTCTTTCTCTATCAGGATTAACACTAATACTTGCAACAAACCTAGGAATTACTGCTGATCTTCCGACTTTTTTTAACATAGTCGATCTTTGCAGACATCGATTATTACTTTAACAATTATCCAGATAGTCAGCATGGTGTTAGGTATTATCGGGACTCTTTTTTGGATCTATTATTAACCGAGGGTTCGAAATTAATGAAGCTGCAATTTTGGGTACTGGTAATGAAGTGCTTAGACTTTTCCTTGATAGTTTTTGTATTCCTCTCGGTAATTTGCGCTAACGTAGCTAATGTTTATTCCGCATCAGTAGGATGGGAAGTTTTGGCTCCGTCTGCCCTCGTAGGCCGTAAAGAGTATTTAATTCTTGGCCTTGGATTGACAGTGATATTTATTTTTGTCTCCAATTTGTTTTCAGTTGAACTTCTGCTAAATAGCTCCCGATTGTTCTCTCGTAAATTTATGTATTATTCTAGTTTTGGGATTTATAATCAGCCGGATGAAAAAACAAACCCCCAGTCTTTTCGATCAAAAAACCTACTTTATCGCTTGGCTCCTATCGACATTCATAAATACTCTTCAAGTCTGTGAAATCATTCCAATTAAATTTTCACCTTTGGCTATTGGTCTAGGAGTAATAATAGCAATCATCTTCTTGGCACATGCGTTAAAGATGATCGCAAGATATTCAACATTAAGAATGCGAAGCTAAAAAAATTACTGATGATTTTATATACTTTTAAGTGTTTATAAAGATTTTTTTACAAAACCAACAATCTATCATCTGACAATTGTTCACAAAGAAGTTTTAGTCTACAATCAAAAACATGTTATGTTTTATATTTGTTAAATTGATTCGGCTTTATCAGCTATGCATTAGCCCTTTTTTGGGGCAATGTTGTCGCTTTTACCCCACCTGTTCAGACTATGCGATGGAAGCGATGAAAAAGCATGGGTGTATGAGAGGGGGTTGGCTGGTGGTTAAGCGAGTGGCGAAATGTCATCCTTGGCATAAGGGCGGCGTAGACGATGTGCCTTAAGCGTTTTGTGGCATCTTTTCATTTTTAAAATAATTATTCATTCTTGGAAAAAATCATAAAAAATTTAAATATCAAATCTCCATTTTTTTTCTCAAAGGAGATTTTTTATGATAAGAACAACACTATGCGCTATGGCTGCACTTTGCATTGGATTTTTTACACAGGTCAACGCGGAAAATGAAACGACAACTTGTTTTAGAAGTAATGTCGATGGAAAAAAGCTGACAGCGTTCTATATCACAAATCCAGACTATGACTACGAAGATCATAATTATGCAGATGCTTATTTCGAAGGGCATAACGCACATCTTTCTATTTCAAGTATTTTTGATCGAATTTCCATTCAAATAACATCACCCAAAGAAAATTTTAACTTAGATTTTAGTGCCCCGAAAAATCAAACTCTAAAAACTGGAATATATAAAAATGTGAAACAGTTTCATCAAAATGAAAATCGTCCTGGTTTTTCTCTGTATGGTAACTACAGAGATCAATGAAATTATTGGCGAATTTGAGATCCTGGAAATTCAATACAAGGAAAATGAGGAAATTGATAGCTTTGCAGCAAATTTTGTTCAAAAATGTGGGCGTAGCAGTAATCCTGTATTCGGCAGCATCCGGTACAATTCATCGATACCCATCGAAGCTAGTTTCACTGAAATTTTTGAAGAAAAGACTGTGCCAATTTTATTTCTTGTTAAATACGATCCCATAGCAGCTTATTCTGAATCAATTCTCATTACAAGCCGTGAAAGTACTTTTTGTTTTCAAGAGTTACCTTTCGGAGGAAATGGTATAGAGATTTCAGTCGATGCTGAGAATCATCGGGTATGGGTATTAGATTTTGCTTCACCAGTTGGTCAAGAATTCAAAGAGAATTCATATAAATCTGCCTTCCGATATCCTTTCCAAGGCTCAGTTTGTCCAGGAATTGAAATCGCGACGCCAGAGAGAGAATTCATTCACACGAATGGAGAATTTGAAGTTTTAAGACTAGAAAAAACAGAAGAAGGGCAAATCGAAGCCTTGGTGTTGGATTTCAAAGTTCAGAATCCCAATGGAGAAATCATCGCTGGATCGATTACTCAATTCAGATCTTCCCGTCGATTTGACTCAGTTTTTTGACAATACTATGTTGCCAAAAGATCTGAAATTGAACCTAAATTAAGTTCCATTAATGCACACCTATGAGGCGATTTGCCTCATAGGTGTTTTTTGTCTTTTTTATTCAGTAAAAAATAATTTTAATCTCATCCACTTAAATTTAAAATAGACAGGAAATTTTAAGAATATTATAAGTACTGCACAAAAATTTTAGTCATGGTGTTCTACTATGATGTGCATCCGTTGTCTACTCCTACTACTGTTTTTACTCCCTATGTCGGTTAACGCTAAAAGTAACGAAAAAGCTTGCAAGAAGCGTTTCACACGAGTCGATGGGGAGTTGAAGTTAGCTGAGGCATCTATCCAGCAATATGAATCACTCCCTAAGGATCAAATTGAAAAGCGCATTGAAGTTTTAAAAGACGCCGTCACATACACTCAACGAGCTATCTTTGCTTGTGGCACGATTATAACAAAGGCCGAAAAGCACTTAAAAAAAGATTGGGCTCCTTCACTGAAAGCTCAGGCTGAGACCGAACTATCAAAATGCAATGAACTCATTCAGGAACTAAATAATGCCATCAGCTATGTTCTCTATGAAAAAGGGTTAAAAAAAGCAAGTTTAGCAAAAGAGAGTGATCATTCACGGCGCCTGAACAATATAGACGAAGTCTTAGCTAGACTTAACGCCGCAGCACAGCTATATGATCAGGCGGCGTCGGATGCGTATGAAGCATTTGTTACTCCCGCTTCTGAAGATAATAAACAGGGATTTTTAAAATTTAATCAAGACTGTAAAGAAAAAGCAAATCAATTCAGAAAAGATGCGATCGAGTGGCCTGCAAATGTTGTGGCTCAAAAAGCGATTCTAAAAGAGCGATTAGCTCTCTTAAAAGAAGAGATGCTGTCTCTTGATCAAAATGGACAAAAACAAGGTGCTCTCGAAATAGGAAAAAGAATCGTTTCAATAGTAGATATGCTCGTTGAAAGTGGCGAAAATGAACTCTTGGAAGAGCTGAAATCATTGCAAAATAGACTTGCTCTCTACGAGAAAGCAATAGTTGTCAAACAAGTTATTCCTCAAGAAGAATTTGCTTCAGCAGAAAAGCGTAGAAGAGACCTTTTTTTTAAGAGTGACTTGGTATTGCGTCCGGAGGCTTTTTTTCAACGTATCTTGAAAAGTGGAGTATTCCCCTGTGCAGTTCCTATCGATGGGCAAATAGCAAAAGCGGATAACCATTTTGAACTTTTCACTGGGCAGTACTATCGGTTCTTCGTTCAAAGTGACAAACCTGTTACTCACCTCTTTGTCAAGGTCTATGACAAAGGAGAATTTATTCACGAAGAAAAAATTACTCTGCCGATGAAAAATACGCTTGCTTGGGAAAGCTATCTCACAAAAGATGGAATGCTTTTCATTCCCGAGACGCGGTTGAAAACGGATTATGGTTTGGATCTACAGTTGCATTTTGTCTATTATCCCAAATGTGTCATATCAATGGTCATTGGTCTCCGAGGAACTTCCTCAGATTATCAATTTTCAGTTGTTATGGATGAGAAAGAGGTTATTTACGGGTGCAATTTCTTAACCTCCCCTCCTTGGCAATTAACCGCACTGAGAAAACCTGCATTGCCGAGTATTGACACACAAATGGATAAATCCTCTGCAAAGGGGACTTTGTTATCAAAAAACGATAGCCAATTACATCAGTCTGTTCATTTTCCTATTCTCGATCAATTTGTTGAAGAACTTAAAAGAGATCCGCTGGCTTTGGCTGAGTATGTGCAAAATGAAATATCCTTTATCGATCCCTTTTTAACCCAAAAAGATGGGGTCTTTGAGGCACCCTGTATCCATAGGAATGCCTTCATGACTTTTTTGGAAAAACACGGCTCTCCCTGGGAACAATGTCAGCTACTTGTCTACCTTCTGCGGCAAGCGGGGTATCACGCCGTTTATGCCTTTGGAGAACCTTGCGCTGTTTCTAAAGAGTTGGCAGAAAAAATGCTGCTCATTCAGCTAAATCAAGAGAAAATTTCATTCAAATACCCTTGGGTAGTGTTTTTTGATGGGCAAGAATGGATTGCATTGTTTCCTTGGTTAAAAGAAATGCAGGTTAACGAGGGTTTCAATTTATACAGTTTTATGCCTGAAAAATATGCGACTGCTGAACGGTGGATTTTGCACTATTTACAGGGTGATGAAAGAATTTTGAAACACATTGGCGAAGATGGAGATGACAGCGCAGGCGTACTCTTTAGTCGTTTTGTAGAAGAAGAGCTTCAACTGCAGGGGCTATCTCTGGCAGATGTTGGAATCCAACGAACGCTACTCAAGAAACAATTTAAAACTTGGGAAGATTTTCCACGTCCGCAAATTAAGACCGAGCCAAAAATTTTAACACATTTAGAGAAGTACCCTAGTCTTTTTGCCCACATGCAGATTGCGATTTCTTCCCATGAAAATCCCCAAAAAACATTGACAATAGAGCGACAGTTTGTCTCCCTCGATTGCACTTCGTTTCCAATCTGGTTTTCTTACGAGAATGGCGGCTGCAAACTTCACTTTCAAGCTGGAGATGGAAATGACTACCATTTTAGTTTAGAAGCAAGCGATCAAAACATAGATATTAAGGTTACGTATTTTACTTTTGATTCTCATGTTTACACGCATACGTTTCTCAATAAACGTCGGTACAAGCACGGCTCTTTGTTTTTCTCTTGGAGGAACAAATACAAAAATAACTTCGATATTTCAGGAAAAATTTACTCAGCAGACCGATGAAAAAAAACGGCTTCATACTCTACTTGCCTTTATAGGAAGTGCGTATTTTGAAAAATGTCATCGTGCACAGCAAGAGCTTGCAGCACTGCATAAAGTCACGCCCAACTTCATTGTTGCCTGTGGACTTGTCAAATTAGCTCCGGATTATTCCGGAACTCCCAAATTTCCCCAAGTCGATATGTTCTTCTTCATCGTCCCGCAACAATTTAGCAATTCCCCTATCGCTTGGCATCAAGACATGTGTACAGCTAAAAATCAATTTCACTCGCTGGTTTTCGCTGATGTATCAAGCAATGAACATCAAATTCTGCGCGAGATTTTTCAAGATGAGTGTGCTATTTCCACTGTTAAGTTACTTCAGCTCGCGCATCAAGAACACAAGCGGAAAGGATTATTCGAAACAGGCTTTTTAGTCTTTAGCCCGACAAGTTTTAGTTCCGTGGAAAAAGCTCCTGAAGCGGCTCGAATTCTTTATTTTCCTTTTCTTGAGCAACTGGATCTTCGTAAGCTAAAAAATCAAAATGGGGGGCAATGGCTTGTTGCTCAGGAGGTATTAAGTCCAAACAATACTTTGCGTGAGTGGTCGTATGTTTATATGACTCCTGGCCGGATCGCGAATCAAAACGATGTTTATCAAGAAATGGCTTCTTTAATCTTTAGTCCTCTCAACCAATATGTGTTGATCTCGAGTAACAATTTAGTGATGCGTGGAGGACTAGGATCGCCATTACCAGCTGAATTCCTCGCTCCTCTTACGATCAAACAGTGGCAACTTGTTCCTTTGAATAATGGCTATGCATTGCACATTCCTTCGATTTCCCCCTCTCTGCCATTTTCACCAGAATTAAAAGAATTACATGCCGATGTTAGATCGACATACAAAAGTTTGACAAACACTGTTGCTGATCCGGTTGATGTCGTTTCGGGAGCTTTTTATGTCGATGAGCTCGATCTAAACTTACCCGGATCTTTTCCACTTGAAATACGACGGAACTACAATAGCCAAAATCCAGTTGTTGGAGATTTTGGTTGCGGCTGGAAGTTGAACTTGAATCCATACCTTGTTGAACAAGATGGCAAATTATATGCCGCGGAAGCGGATGGGACGGTGATCGCTTATCGGCAGAATCAATCGAGATGGGAAGTATTACCAGAAGACAATCCTGATCTTTGCAATTTTAGTAAGAGAGGAATTGGCGGAACTGCAAACCCATATCATGCTTACATTGAAAATAATGTGCTGTATGGGACAGATGGGTCTAAGAGATTTTTTGAAGATGGGCTGTTAAAGAAATGGATCGATTGTGTTGGAAATACTTTGACGTTTTCTTACAAACAAGGTCGTCTCAAGGAAATTGAAAGCTCAAATGGGGATTATTGTGGATTGTACTACAACCATGAAGGCAAAATTTCAGAGATCTATTCTCGAGACGGCAGGAGGATCACCTACGATTATGATTCACGTGGAGATCTCGTTAGAGTCACGCTGCCAAATCAAGCTGTGATTTTTTATAAGTATGACAAAGATCATCGAATTACAAAGGAAACAAAACCTCACGGCATCGTCTTAGAAAACGTCTATCAAGATGGCAAAGTCAAACAGCAATTTTCTCCAATGGGACCACGGCAAGAAATGGTTGTCACTGCGACATTTGACTATCAAGAGGGTTTGACAACTGTGACAGATGCGGCTGGTGCACGTACAACTTATAAAATTTTCCAAAAGCAGATTTATAAAATTATCGATCCAGAAGGGCATGAAACGCTGCAATCGTGGTTTATCGATGCTCATACTTGGTTTGATCCAGAAACAGAGAGTTTAGTGACCTGGGATCAGCCGGGAGGATGGACACGTAGCTTAAAATCTAGCACTGACAAACGTGGACTTGTCACTTCCTATTTGTACGATCTTCAAGGTAATCCTTCTCAAATCGAAATTACAGGCGATGATTTAACAGGCAGTGGTGAGAAACGCATGGCAAAAACAGCCGCTTATAATGCGCAAAACCTCTGCTCATTAGAAGAGACTTTAAATTATAAAACAGTGACAATCTATGATTCTCGCTTCACCTATTTGCCTAAGCGCATTGAAAAATATTGTAGCGATATACTTCTATCGTACATTGAATCTCGAATACAATGAACTCGGACAAATCAAAAAAGAAGATCACAATGGAGCAATCACACTCTGGGAATATAATACACATGGATTTCCTGTTTTGCAGACCCAAGTCACAGGTACAGAAGATCCAAATGTTGTCACTACATATGACTACAATAAACAAGGTCAATGTATTGAAAAAATCACTTCGGATGCAATTCAACAGGCGGATTACGATCTGATGGGAAATCGTTTTCAATCTCTTGTCTATGCGAAATCGGGTGCTCTTTTATCGGCAACCTATAACGGCCATAATTTGAATAATCAGCCGATTTGGGAGACCAAAGCCAATCCAAAAAATATCCTTTATCTCGATTACAACGCGTCAGGCAAGGCTCAAAGCTTCCAGACAAACGCTCTGCCCCACCCCTCAAATCGCTTATACACTCTATGACTATGATACTCGTGGCAATTTGATTTTAGAAGTGGATCCTCTGGGTTATTGCACTGAGCGCGATTACGATCTTTTGTGTAGAATTAAAAAAGAAACAAGAGAAAATCTCTCCACTTTATTTTCTTACGAGCCAGGTGGACTCATTGAAACAATCACGACTCCTTCAGGAGCAAAAACGATCGCCACTATACGACCAATGGACTACTTAAAGAAGAAATCTATGCTGATGAGACCAAAAGTTCCTTTGTCTATGATTTTTTTGGACGTTCTACTACAGAAACAGATAACGACATCACTTGGAATATACGTCATGATGACGCCGCTCACCTCGTAATCCGCAGTCATCCTGAAACAGACACGCATGAAATCCAAGAATTTGATGCGCGGGGCAATCTGATCCGTTTTATCGATGTGCTGGGTACACCTGGATAAAAACCTATGATGGGCTCAATCGTCTTAAAAGTGAAACAACTCCTAGCGGCGAACAAACCACTTGGAATTACCAAGGGGACATAGTCATATGCACTAGACTTAATGGCGAAAAAGTCATCGATCGCTATGAAGCAGGACGAATTGTTGACACACAAGTGTTTGATACGGTCGGCACACTCATCGCACAGTCTTCCTTTCATTATGACCCTGAAACAGATCGACAAACGGTGATTCAAGGAGAAGAAGTCACCACTTCCTGGATGAATGCTCTGGGACTACCGGTGATGGTTCAAAAAGGTATACTAACAACAACATATGAATACGATACCTGCGGCAATTGCCTTGCGATCACCGATGGCGAAGGTCGCGCAACCCGTCAAACATTCGATCCACTGCGTCGTTTAATCCACAAAGAATTACCCGATCACACCGTGCTCGTATATGACTATGATCTCGATTCTAATTTGAAAGAATATCGCCTGCCCAATAACTTAGTTTGGAAAGCTACTTACGATGGAATCGGTAGAAAACGTACCCAAGAACTACAAGGCGGCACAGAATCTTCCGACCAATGGACCTTCACTTATGAAAACGGTTATCTCGTAGAGACAAAAGATCCTATGCAACGCACCCACACTTACTCTTATGATCTCCTTGGACGTCTCAAAGACGAGAGTGTCAAAGGATGGCAGCGTACATACACCTACGATCCCCGCGGCATGTTCGCTACCGCTGAACAAACAAGTCCCAACCACCATTCTTTGGTGGAGCGCACTTACAACGCCGATGGACAGCTGGACTCAGAATCCATTTATCTCAATTCTGAGCTTTTGCAACAGACCATTCAAACTTGGAAACCCGCTACTCGTATCTCTACAAATCGGCAATCATGAGCGCGATTTTGTGTATCAAAATGGGCAACTGATCCGAGTATCAACGAAAAACATCGGTCTTTCCTACACCTATGACCTGAATGGCGCTTTGAGAAACAAAACCTCTCCTCTTAGCTCTTCTACCATCAAATACAATGATTCCGCTCTTCCAGAAACGATTGTTACAAATTTCGCCGATAGTTCTTATCCTGAAACACTCGACTGGTATCCATCGGGCAAACTCAACTCTTATTCATCTCCCAACCAACAAAAACAATTTACCTACACCTCCCGAGGTCATTTACAATCCTCAGGCAGCGAAACTTATGAGTTTGATTTTAACAAAGAAGGATCTGGTGTTCGCACGGCAGCACCTCGCTGGCATATACCTTCAAACGGAATCGATGACTTTGGAAGAGTAGTCCAAGAAGTCGATCAATCACATCCCTTCAAACTCGCCTATGATCCCTTGGGACAAGAGATTGTCCATGATCAAAAACGGTTAGATTGGGATCCTTGGGGCAGGCTGATTAAAGTCACCGATAACACCTCAACATGGGAAGCCTGTTACGACGCTTTAGGACGCCGTCTACAAACGCGTTACACCAAAGACCGTGCCACAACACTCATTACCTCTTTTTATGATCCTGAAGAGGAATTTCAAGAGATCGGCTTTAAACAATCCGGCCAAACCTTTTGGAAAATATATGGTCCTGACTCATGCGATGCTTTAGTCGATGATACAGGGGCTTCAGTTTACCTTTTGCAAAATGCTTTAGGTCAGCTGTCAGGAGTCCTCTCCCATCAAGGCCTATTCCCCTGTGAACAACTCCTCTCTGCCTATGGACCGCAAACACCTCCTTCCACTGTCGAACCAAACCTATTTAAGCTTGCACAGTCTTTATCTTGGCACAGTAAAAGCAAGATCCTACGGGTCTCATCTGGATGGGTGCGAGATATTACGATCCAAGAAGTGGAAGATTTTTAAGCCCAGATCCTGTCGGTCATCCGTTGTGCCTAGACCTCTATGCTTACGCCGGCGGCGATGCGATTAACTATTTCGATCCTGATGGAAGGTTTTTAGTCCTAGCTTATTTAGCAAACAAACCAACGGTGCTTGGGACAACAAACTTCCTAGACAGAGCCGGTGGCATTCTTTTAGGATTTGGAGACTTCCTAAAGTCAAAAATCAGCGGTTGCGTACTATTTGGTCAATACGCTTCCAATGATTTTCTTGATTACAATTTTTCACCCCATCAAAAAGCTTACATTTTAGCTGCTCGTGACTCGTATCTTTCTGGCGTACAAGAAAATATTGAGCAGTATCTCACTAGCCTATTTACATTCGATAGTCAAAGTAGTACAGCTCATAGCTACCGAAAAGGAGCAAACATTGGATTGAATATCCTTGATTTTTTCAGAGGGAATTTAATAAGTCCAAGCTCGATCATGTCTTTTTCTAAGCCAAAGCTTATACAAACTGAAAAAATATTGTTCGGTCAAAAACAGTAAGCCCATTTTTTTCTGAATTGAGTCCATTTGGAAATAAAGACTTATTTCTGAAGTTGTAAAGGGCCTAAAAAATGGATCAATATCCCCTAATCAATTGCCAATTAATATTATTATTCGCAACGGACAAATGAATTCTTTAAATAATCGTTCTCTTATTGACCTTACGAAGAGTTGGAGTGGAACCCAAAATAATTAATGATAAAACAGGAGATACAATTTTTTGAAATATATTTTAAATGGTCATCTTAAGGGCAATGTGCCAAGTGATGTTATTCGTATTACGAGGTGGAGCCACCGGCAGTTCTTTAATTGGTCCATTGAATAAACAATATGAGTGAGATTATGAAAATTGAAAAAATCGACACCCCAGCTGCAGGAAAATGGGCAAGAGATTGTCTATTAATATATTTAACTCAGCATGGGGGGCTAAAATTTAGCTATCAATAGAGATGAAGATGATACTTATTGGAGATATACGTTTTCGAACGAATTGTTGCTTATAAAGTCATTTCAAGAAGAGTTTTCATTGATAGGCTATTTGACGAACTTGCCAGTTGATGCTGCATTTTTTGAAATATTAGATTCCCCATGGATACATGAATTTGGACAAACGGTACGATATTTTTCTGGACAAATGTAAACATTATGTTCTTCAATTTTATGATGAAACTATTGAAATTATTGCCCATAATTTTGCTTTTGAACAATTAAAAAACAAACCGGCCCCCCCCCCCCCCCCCCCCCCCCCCCCCCCCTATTTGACGAAGTAAAACATAGGAAACTTTTATGAAAAGTATGATCAGTTCTTTGGTTTTTTTAGCAGCAACTTGTTGTCTAGCTTCTGATGAAGCTGCTCAACCTAAATGTGTTTGAAAAATTTCAAAAAGAAATTGTTAATATAGTTAAAGACTATAAAAATTTCATACATGATGGGAAATCCTCATTAATACATCTCAAGTTTCTTTATTCAACAGAGGAATATGGTCCATTAGCTCCCCTTTTGAATAGATTCAAGGAAATGTTTGCGTTTTCAAAAAAAGGAAACTGAAGCAATTTATCAGGCTTTTAATGAGTGCGCTCATCCTACGGAAGACGTCGTTTTCGATTTTTTAAAAATCATTGATAAAAAGAAGAAATTAGAACATCTTTCTATTTTTTTAGACTAGAGTGAAAAGAGAGCGAATAACGTACAATCTGAGTATAAGGCATCGCTACTATCTTCACCAGATCTTGATGAGATATCTCGCGAATCTTTATTAGAAGCTCATTATAGATTTGCTAAAGAGAATGAATTTTTATAAAAGAATCTCATAAAATTAAGAGAAATCTTGCTGCAAGAAATAATAGCATTGCTCAATTTTTTATCTAAAATTTATGGAACTTACGAAAAAAGGGCAAAATTCGCAAATAATCTGCACTAACTATCAGGACACCTCTATTTTGAATTCGCATTTCGCAACTATTGATAATTATTATTTAAAGAAGAAAAGAAATTGGTTCTTCAATACGAACATCGCATTGAAGGAGACCGAAAGATCACTTATTACTGCGATAGAAATGAAAACTCTATTCCGACTGAAAGTAATTGAAAAATAAGTCAAACAGTGCCTTTAATTTGTTAAGTGTTTGTAACAAATTCATGGAAACCTGTAAACAAGAAAAGCATCAATATAGAACGAGCCCCACTGAGGCTGATGTTTATAATGTTTACACAGATGAAGTAATTTTTAATCTTGTGAAAATTAATGAAAGAAAGAAAAAATTAGAACAAAAATGTGCATTACTTTAGATGAAAGTGGAAAAAGAATGGGATAAACATTTGTCTGATTTGATGGAGATCGTTATTATCCTCATCACTTTTAGATAATCAAATGCGTAAAAAACTTGAAGACTTCAATAAATCTATACCTGTTCTTATAAAACAATCGCTTGCTATCAAAAAAAAGTATGCCCTTGAATCTATAAAACTTCTTGATTTTTTATCAATCAGTTTCGGGACCTATAAATTGAATGACAATCATGCGAGTATGTTTTACTCACGAAATTGAAGATAAACTTTATGATTTCATAAATTAGAAAATATTCACAAATTCTTCAAAGAGGAGCAGGATGTAGATTTGCTAATTCAACAACGCTCACAGGATTTATCTAAATAAATTGAGTTTAGCATTTTACGAATTTTCTATAAAATTGGGTAATTAATTTGTGCTTGTAAGACTAAGAACGGTGATATTGAAAAAGCATGCGTGGATCTTAGACAATTCATATTCTCTTCTTAATCTGAGC
>CAWIWQ010000003.1:0-8698 GCA_963839895.1 uncultured Verrucomicrobiae bacterium | reverse complement strand
CAAAACTGGAGGATAAAACAGAATTATGGAAAGAATCGAAAAAGACTCATTTGGTGACATCCGTGTCCGTAGCGATAAATATTGGGGAGCGCAAACACAGCGCTCGATCGAGAATTTTCCGATCGGTACGGAAAAAATATGCCATTGAAAATGATCCGGGCAATCGGAATTGTCAAGAAGGCCTGCTGCCCATGTCAATAAAGAACTCTCGTTGCTTTCCAAGGAAAAATGGACATTGATCCCGACCGCGTCTGCGATGAGTTGATCGAAGGCAAGCTCGATGCTCATTTTCGATCTGGTCTTCTGGCAGACAGGCTCTGGCACCCAACCGAATATGAATGCCAATGAAGTGATCAGCAACCGCGCCATCGAATTGCCGGTGGGAAATGGATCTCAAGACCGATTCATCCCAATGACGACGTGAATAAAGCTAAATCGTCGAACGACGCCTTTCCAACAGCCATGCATGTTGCGGCAACACGGGCGGTTCATCATCACCTGCTTCCAGGCCTTGAGCCCTGTAAAGGGATTTACCAAAAGCGGAAGAATTAAAGACATTGTTAAAATGGGAAGGACGCACTTGATGGATGCAACGCCATTGACGCTGGGACAAGAATTTTCTGGGTACGTGTCACAGATGGCGTATGGGATGAGAGCGATTAAGACCGCGCTTGGAGACGTCTCCAGAAATTGCTCTGGGTGGGACGGCCGTTGGAACGGGATTGAATACGCACGCCGAATTTGCCGACCTGGCGGCCAAGGAAATTTCCTTAGAAACGGTCTCCATTTTTGACAGCGCCGAATAAATTTGAAGCGCTGGCCGCCAACGATGCAACGGTCGAGATGAGCGGGGCCTTAAAACGGATCGCCTGTTCCTTTATGAAGATCGCCAATGACATCCGCTGGATGGGCTCGGGACCGCGTTGCGGCTATCGAGCTCAACATCCCTGAAAATGAACCCGGCTCTTCGATCATGCCCGGCAAAATCAATCCCACTCAATGTGAAGCGATGACGATGGTCGCCGTTCAAGTCTTCGGCAATGATTTAGCCGATTGGTTTTGCCGGCTCTCGAGGCAATTTCGAACTCAACGTTTTTAAGCCGGTCTGATTTACAATCTCTTGGAATCGATCCGTCTGCTCTCCGATGTGGCGATCAACTTCCACGATAAATGTTTGGTTGGCATCACTCCCAATGTCGCCAATCTTAAACATCATGTCGAGAATTCACTCATGCTCGCTACCGCGCTCAATCCCATCATCGGCTACGATAAAGCCACCCAAGTGGTGAAAAAAGCCCGCAAGGAAAAACTCACCCTCAAGCAAGCCGCCCTCAAACTAGGCTTCCTCACCGAAAAAGAGTTCGACATAGCCGTTGATCCCAACAAAATGATCTAATTTTCTTCCAACCTCTGTGGTGTTTTCTCTCTGTGGTGAAATTTTACCACAGAGATAAGAAACCACAGAGGAAAGAATCAACGGTTGATGTGGATGCCGAGTTTGGTGAGAAGGTAACGGCCGACTAAGATCGGATGCTGAATCATCAATTTCACTAAGATTAAGTAATTCACCCCTTCGATTTTCTTTCTAATGACTGCAGACTCATTAGCTGCAGAGTCGCGGATCCAGCCTTCAAAAGGTGGGGGTAAAACGGGTAATTGAGTGAGAGGGAAAAAGCGCACGTCTTGCGTTTCCGATCCGGTTTGTGCAGCCCCATCGATAATGCGGCATTCATATAGGTGAGAAAATTGCGTCATTTTATTTACCGGAAGATATTCGGCGACTTTTCTGACAATATCGGTATGATAGCCCGTTTCTTCTAAAACCTCGCGCAGGGCGCCTGTTTCAGGCAGTTCGTTAGGATCGAGCCCTCCACCGGGTAATACCCAGACCGGAATATCGCGTCGCTTGATCAGCAAAACCTGACTTTTGTCTGGGTTAAACACAATCCCATACACAGCTTGTTTTTCTTCTCGATGCATTTTTTTCTCCGTATGATATCATAACATCATCATGAGATATTGCCGACTCTTTTTGTTGCTGTTATTTCCTTTAGGTTTTCTCGTAAGTTGCAGACCCTATTACCTTTCGGTTTGCCAGGAATGGGTCGACGTGCGCTATTTAGCCAGTTCCATGCCGGAACCCCCGATCCCAGGTTAGAACACCCACCCATGGGGCAAAAGCTGATCCTCGATTGGAACGTGCCAAGGGAAATTTTTAGCCAAAAACCGGAAGTGGTCCTCGATCTGATCCTGTGGAATTACACCACGAAACAAGTTCGATTTCCGATCACATCACGGTTGGATTATGCGACTTTTCGATTGCTCAATGAAGAGTATGAGAAAACGGGCGGGATAATGACCTACAAGGCGGCAATTGTCACAGAAAAGGGGGAGATTTTCCGCGAATGGAAACATCAACTGTGGGTGAATTTGATCACCATCGATCAAGAAACGCCGGCCAGCCCTGCTGAAAAAGCTACATCCGCTGAATAAATCAATTTTTGTGTCGTTTCCCAATCCAAACAGGGATCTGTAATGGAAACAGCGTATTTGAGTTGAGCCGGATCGGTTAATGGCTGACTCCCGGCTTCCAAGTGGCTCTCCAACATCAAACCAAAGATCTGATCATTACCTTGCTCAATTTGTTCTAACACCGATAAAAACGCCTCTTGCTGTTTGTCAAAACGCTTTTGGCAATTGCCATGTGAACAATCGATCATCACTCGTTGGGGCAAGCCATACGATTTTAGCTGGTTCAATGCGCGTTGCACAGAGATGCGGTCGTAATTTGTGGCGTCATAGGCTCCGCGCAAAACAATATGCGTATAAGTATTTCCCTGACTCTGAATAGCGCATAATCTACCCTGACCATCGATATGTAGCGCAGCATGCGCTTCTGCCGCTGAAAGTACACCGTGAATGGCACTATCGAGATTGCCGTCTGTCGCATTTTTAAAACCGATCGGAAAATTCAACGTCGAAGCGAATTGCCGATGAGGTTGAGACGAAGAGGTCCTTGCGCCAATGAAACCCCATGTTATCAAATCATCAAAATAGAGCGCTGCCAGCGGATCGACGAATTCTGTGGCACACGGCACGCCCATTTCGGCCAGCATTAAAAGCAATTCCCGCGTCCAAATCAAACCGGTTTTAATATCATGCGTACCATTTAAATGAGGATCATAAACGAGCCCTTTCCAACCCGTTGATGTGCGTGGCTTCTCTGCATACACTCGCATCAATAAAAATGAAGAGCGGTTAACTACTTGGGCCAGCTCCTTAAAACGGGTCGCATATTCTAGTGCTGATTTTCTGTCATGAATCGAACACGGACCGACAATTAAGGCTTTGCGCGTTTGCTTGCCACTGATAATTTGCTTTGCTATGTCTCGAGACTTGCTGAATAAATATCTTCAGCCGACGAAGACAAGGGGAATTGCGTTTTAATTTCCTGCGGAGAGGGCAGAGGAGTGATTGTCATCAAACACAAGGGTTAGTATTTTTCATGTTTTGACCGTAGCACAGAAAAGCAAAATTTTGCAACTTTAGTAAGCCACAATTTAAACCACGGAGCTCGCCACTGAGGCGCGCCTTGCGCGCAAAAGTTTTTTTTCTTTTCCGCGGCGTAGCCGCCTCTGTGATCTCTGTGAGCTCCGTGGTTATATTGATTTTTTTAAACTACTTTCTCAAGTATGTCTAAAATTTGCCCTCAAAAACATGGCAAAAATCGCATCCGCATCTACTCGACAGATAGGGGACAAATTGGGTTATGAGAAAGCTTCGTCAGCCGTTTAATATTTTTTAAAGAAATTTGTAACTATATTATAATTAAAAATTTAATTTCACATTATTACATTAAAATTTATTGATTTAATTTAAAATTAATGTTAAAATTTGATTATTAATTTAATAACAAAACAGGGTTTACATTATGTCAGCAAATTCAGTTAATAACATTTCATCTCAACTCAAGAACTGGGAAACACAAATAGAAAGTCATCAACTCTCTGAGCAAGGGCAAATTGATATTTTACCTACATTAAAATCGAGGTACCTTGACTTACTCAATGCAAATGCAGAACTAAAAGATCGAGCTTCCTCGCAGCCAGAATCAGACCAGATTAAAGAGGTCCAAACACTCTGGAGTCGAGTTTTCCAATCTTGCGTCGATACGCAAATCCATGTGTTAAATGAAGAGGCGCAGTCTGCTTTGCAAACTCCTGATTCAACGACTCTAAATGATATTGATAGAGAACTTATGACTTTGCAGATCGATGTTCGACTACGAAAAGATCAAAAAGAGATCATTGCAAAACTCCGCGAGCAGATTAAGTCTTTGAATGCAATACCGAACGCTTTGGTCGCGCAAAACGATTACGCCTTTCATTTCCAAGATCTACCCGATGATATTTTGCTCAAAATTTTCAATTTTTTATCTGTTGAAGAGTACGGAGTGATCAGTCGCTTAATCAATTTTTCAAAGAGTTTCTAAGTTTTCCTGAAGTTCGACAACATTTCCCAAATTTCCCACCCAAGGATGACTGATCTTCAAGAATATGGAAAAATTTGGCAGCTTAAAAAAAATATTTACACATCTCATGCCCTACCTTATGAACCGCGGCGCGAATTCTCCGATATCTATTCTGTTGACAGCTGCAAACAAATCACTGTTGCCCAATTTACCCGTGGATTAATTATCTATTATCCGAATGATGATCATTATATCCTTAACGATGCAGGTTCCGAACAAATCAACTGGTATATACTAACAGAAAAGACACTCATTATCGGCAAAGCACAGACTCTTTGCTTATTTGATTTAGAAACAAAAGAAACGCGTCAAGTTGCAACAAAGCATGAAGCAGTCATCGACTATATTGGAATTTGGGATGAAAAAATCATCACCGTCGATCATCGCACTATGGTAAAAGTTTGGGATCCGGCTTCACTTGAATGTTTGCAAACGCATCCAGCTATTGTCGAGAATCCTGCTGATTATTCAAATACTACTAAATATAAAAATTTGATCATTTATGGAACCGCGAACTCGATTATTGCGTATAACTTAGATACGCAAGAAAGAACGTCTTAGAAAATAATCCTTTCGAGCTCGCTCCTTATTTTAAGATTTGTGGAGATGATTTGATTTCCTTGAATCGTAAAAATAATACGGTAGTAATCACAGTTTATGATTTGAAAACAAAAAAAACTCCGTCTAGCATATCGGATGAAAATATTGCCACAGTTTCTCTCAGACAAGTTCAAACCACTGATGAAAACATTATCGTCGCTAAAAATGATGGTCTCAACAAAAAATCTACTATTTGTGTCTATCCTAAAACGAATCTTGAAAAACCCATCATTATAGAGAACAATTCAGAGATCAATTGCTTACTCGTTCAAGGGCGTCTGCTTTTTGCCGCCTGCGAAGATTTGCATTCTAATCAAGCGATTAAAATTTGGGATTTAAAAAGACGGGAGTGTATCTCGACTTTAATCGGTCATGAAAACTCTATTAAAAGATTAAGACTTGTTGATGGTCGTTTAATTTCTAGCAATGGCAGTGAAATTATCGCATGGGATTTAAAAGCTCCAGAATATAAAGCATTGCTATTCATCTCGTACAATTTAGAATTGTGTCCCGAATATGAAGTGCTTTTTGGCTTATTATCTGAACAACTGCGTCATGAAATTCTCAAAGAGATTGCCGATATTGCCCAGCCAAATTCAAAAGATAAAGCCCGTGCAATCAACTTTTATTTGTTGAGAAAAGTGTTGAGGTATTTAAAAAAAGAAAATTACAAAAAATCGTTTGCAATTTTACAGGATCTACCCATTTCTGTGAAGTTATCGATAGGCATGCGCGAAGAAATGTCCATGTCCGAATTTATTGAGGCGGTAGAGAAATGTTTACCCATTAAAAATTCGCTAAATTCCTAATTCCTCTCTTAAAATCTCGAAGTTGAGGTAAAACTTAATCTTAGAGTCCCGCTAATGTGAATAAAAGGATTTATTTTATGTCGGTAAATTCAATAAGTACGATTTCATCTCAACTCACGAATTGGAACGCAAATAGACAGCCATCAACTTTCTGCGCTTAAGGACTTTCAAGAGGCAATGGAGATAAGGGGAATTGCGTTTTAATTTCCTGCGGAGAGGGGAGAGAAGAAAAGCAAAATTTTGCAACTTTAGTAAACCACCACAGAGGGATTTACGAGCCCATGCCCGCATGCGTGCCCGTGCCCGATTCTTTCCTCTGTGGTTTCTCGTCTCTGTGGTAAAACAATTTTCCACCACATACTGTAATCGCGCTTCGCTTAAGGACTCTTAAGCCTTGAAGAAAAAGGGGTTGCTCCTCAAACCCGGAGTAGTATTAAACTCTCCAAAAGAACAAGGCAATAAAGCCTAAATAACCGAGGAGCAAGCCCATGAAACATTATGTAGGTCTAGACGTTTCTATGAAAGAGACTTTTATTTGCATCATGAATGAGAAACAAAAAATTGTCGCCGAAGGTCGAACCAAAACAGATCCCGAGCTCATAGATCAATTTTTGAAAAAATTCTCCATTGCCATTGAAAAAGTCGGCCTTGAAAGCGGATCATTAAGCCATTGGCTATTAGAAGAGCTTAGAGAGTTAGAGCTCCCTGCAATCTGTATCGATTCTCGCAAAATGGCAGCAGTTCTCTCCGTTCAGGTGAATAAAACGGACAAAAATGACGCTAGAGCTATTGCTGATGCAATGCGATGTGGGATATACCGAGAGGTAGCACAAAAAACTCAACAGGATCTCGAGATAGGAACTTTACTAAGAAGTCGACGTATTTTGGTCATGCAAAAAACACAACTGAGCAATGCTATACGGGGTTTTTTAAAAACCTATGGAATACGACTAGAAAGTACTGGTGCAAGTTTTTCTAAAAAAGTGTCATGAATAACCTACCAGACAAAAATCCCTTGGCCAATGAAGGTATTAAAATGCTTTTAAATACTTATGAGAACGTGTGCGAATCGATAAAGAAATTAACAAAGAAAATAGAAGGGCTTGCAAGAGAAGATAAAGACGTTAAACGACTCATGACAATCCCGGGAATAGGGCCGATTGTTGCACTAGCTTACAAGACTACAATTGGTGATCCTGAGCGCTTTAGACATTCTAAAACAGTTGGAGCTTACCTAGGCATGACACCGAAACAATATTCTTCCGGAGAAACACAAAAACAAGGACGTATTTCGAAATGTGGCTCAATAGATGTAAGGTATTTATTAAATGAAGCAGCCGTAGTGCTGCTGACTCGTTCAAAGAGGTGGAGCAAACTAAAAGCATGGGGCTTAAAGATCCAAAGAAAACATGGATTCAAAAAAGCCGCAATGGCAGTAGGACGAAAATTAGCCGTAATCATGCATAGGATGCTGATAGAAAAAACAGAATTTATATATGGAGAACCCAAAGACAAAAAGATCGACGCAATCGGCCTCGCACGAGCCATATAGGGGCTATTGCTCGGATCGAAAGCGTCTCTGAGATTACGAGATAAACCAAAGCTGCAAGCGAGGAAAAACTTAACGAACTGTTTTTGTGAAAACCCGATAGGAAAAGTAAGAGACGAATCTCTGTTGACTCTTAGAAGTCGACTACCACATTGTCCTACTTATTTCTTCGGAAAGTATAATGGGGCGAAGAAATGATTTACATTCTTCAAAAAAAGACCCCGAAGAGAACAGTGGAAATTTTTCACAAATCAGACTATTAAGGAATAACCACTTGACTTCAGCGCGATTAGAGAACAGAGATAAAACACCACACAGAAAGAATTTAGGGGAATCAGCGCAGAGAAAAAATACGAGATAAAAGAGACGCAGAGATTTACTCAGTGATCTTAGTGGTTAAAATTCTTCTTATTTTTTTAAAACTATTGTTTTTTGATAAAATCCTGTATCATTTTCCCAAAATTAGCAGGAGAAATCATGTTACCCCTAACTTCCGTCACCACCACTTCTCAGACACACACATCGCATTTTCCTTCTTGGGTAGACACCTCTTGCAAAACAGTTTATGCATGTGTAAGAAAATGCTTTACTTGCATCGCTGACTTATTTCGCTCATTCACTAAATTTTTGAATCCGACTCGCGTTCAAATCGGTGGTCCCCAAAACCTCGTCGCCTTTTATCAAAAAGGGGAAACCGAATATCGATAAAATGACATTACATCAGATTCGAGCGCAGAATAATGACCAATTGGAAGCTAACCACAGTTACATTCAATGGCTGTTTCCCTTAGATAAACCGAGCAGATAGAGTGCTACCGCGCCGGTCATGGACCAAGCGACGATTCAAGCATTCCGCAATAGCCCTGCACTAAAGGCACAAGTTTTAAAATCATTCAGAGTGATGTTAGGATTTTATGGATTACAAATGGATGAGACGACGAAGGTGATATCGCGCGCACCGAATTTCGCAGCGCGCAGTGCGAATTGGCTTACGCCCGGCAATCACAATTTTCTAAGAATTTCACGTATCATCAACTCCTTGCATTTATTTGGAATGCATGACTATGGCAATGCTGTCTACACTATCATGATGAATATTCGCGCCAATGAGGGTAGGGGAATCATCGACGATACAGTACATGGTCACTGGACAAATGCGCATCTCGTTGGAATGAGAGGGTAACATTACTCAAGCTCTTTAAGCTTGGA
>CAWIWQ010000002.1:0-9794 GCA_963839895.1 uncultured Verrucomicrobiae bacterium | reverse complement strand
CCACCTGCGTGCGGTTTACGGCGCACATTGTTTCGGGAGTTCCCGAAGCAAACCTGCAGAGATTTTGACTGGCGTTCCAGTCAGCGTGCTGCTGGTTTCCACACGAACATTTAAACAAGTGTCTTTCGCGGACACCTAAATAACCACAAACGGAGCATTCTTGACTGCTATAGGCCGGATTAACATACAAGACACTAAGACCGATGCTTGCTGCTTTGTATTGGATAAATGTTTGAAGTTGACGAAACGCCCAGCGATGCAATCGGGTACGAATCCTTTTTCCCGCTTTGATTCGTTTTCGGATATTCGTCAGGTCTTCCAAAACAATCACTCCAGCCTTTTGTTCAATCGCTTCTTGAATGATCTCTTTGCTCAGTTTATGATTAGTATGTCTCATACGACGTCCTTCTCTGCCGGAGATTTTCTTCAGCAATTGCTTTGCCGATTGAGAACCGTTGGACTGAAGGGCGCGTCGTTTTGCAAGAAACTGATCTCTTTCATAGCGGATCTTGCCCCCACTACAAATTTTTCCACTGCTGGTGGCATAAACGTTGTTCTCTCCCAGATCCACACCCAACAGTTTTGCATTTTCTTGAATCTGTGGATCAGGAAGATCCAATACCAAATTAAAATACCATCTTCCTTTTCTACAAATGAGCTCTGCTTCTTTTGGAATACCTTGAGAAAAGTAGACTTTTTGGAAAGGGCCAAATCGCATGGCCACCTTGATCCTCTTTCCCAATGTGTACAAAGAAATGGTTCCATCTTTGAGCGTATAGGTACGTTTATCGAAATGGACACTTCTCCCTTTATGAAAATGGACCTGAGGGATCTCTTCCTTGGAAAAAATACCCTTAGCTTGATAGGCTTTACAAACAGAGTAAATGGCATTGCAGACCATTTGAGAGCCAAGGGGAGATGTTTGACGAATTTTAGAATAAACAAGCCGATGCAATGCGACGCGGTTCCAACAGCGATTAGCGATCACATCAGGTACAATTTGGTTACAAACAGAATGGTAAGTTTCCTGCAACTGGAAAAGCTGATCGTCCTGCTCGGAAGTAGTATCCAGTCGAATGCTAATAGTTCTTTTCATCGACAAAAATTATCAGCAGAATTTATTTTATTATCAACTTTAAAAATGGAGCAGCGCTTCCTCCCAGCCCTGGGGAAGCGCTGTCAACGATGAAAAATGCAGGATAAAAAAAGATTATGGAAAAGCCCAGAATCGAAAAAGACTCGTTTGGTGACATCCGTGTCCGTAGCGATAAATATTGGGGAGCTCAAACTCAGCGCTCTCATGAAAATTTTCGGATCGGCGGACATCGGATGCCGATCGAAGTGATCCGTGCGCTTGCAATCGTCAAAAAGGCCTCGGCGATTGTCAACTGTGAGCTCGGTTTGCTTCCCAAAGATAAGATGAAAGTGATTTCGAAGGTCTGTGATGAGATCATCGAAGGAAAGCTCGACGAGCACTTTCCGCTGGTGGTGTGGCAGACAGGCTCTGGCACCCAGACGAATATGAATGTCAACGAAGTGATCAGCAATCGCGCCATTGAACTCATGGGCGGTAAAGTAGGCTCAAAAGACCCGATTCATCCTAATGACGATGTAAATAAGTCGCAATCGACCAACGACGCTTTTCCAACAGCTATGCACATCGCAGCGACGCTCTCCATTCGCAAACAATTGCTCCCCCATCTCATAACTTTGCAGAAAGGCTTTAGCAAAAAAGCGAAAGAGTTTAGCAAGATTGTAAAAGTGGGTCGCACCCATTTAATGGATGCTGCGCCATTGACCTTAGGCCAAGAATTTTCCGGATATGCCTCTCAAGTAGAACACGGCATTGAAGCAATTGATAATGCTTTAAAACATCTCTCAGAAATCGCGTTGGGCGGCACTGCTGTTGGAACCGGGTTAAACACTCACCCTGGCTATGCTAAACGGGTAGCTGAAGTGATCAGCGAAATCACAAAAACCCCTTTTATCTCAGCGCCAAATAAATTTGAAGCGCTCGCTTCTAATGATTCAGCCGTCGAAATGAGCGGTGCCCTAAAACGTGTCGCTTGTTCATTTCTCAAGATCGCTAATGACATCGCGTGGATGGGATCGGGACCGCGCTGCGGCCTCTCAGAGCTCGACCTTCCCGAAAACGAACCGGGATCTTCGATCATGCCTGGCAAAGTCAATCCGACCCAATGTGAAGCGATGACCATGGTCGCAGTTCAAGTCTACGGCAATGATTTAGTAGTCAGTTTTGCCGGCTCACAAGGCAATTTTGAGCTCAACGTTTATAAGCCGGTCATCATTTATAACTTAATGGAGTCGATCCGCCTTCTTTCCGATGTGGCGATCAATTTCCACGACAAATGCCTCGTCGGCATCACACCTAATGTTCCTAATCTCAAACAGCATGTCGATAATTTACTGATGCTCGCCACCGCGCTCAATCCGATCATCGGCTATGACAAAGCCACGCAAGTGGTCAAAAAAGCCCACAAAGAAAAGCTCACCCTCAAGCAAGCCGCCCTCAAACTAGGCTTCCTCACTGAAAAAGAGTTCGATAAAGCCGTCGATCCCAACAAAATGGTTTGAAAAAGGGTAATCAGCGCAGAGGAAAAAAGAGGCCGCTGAGACGCAGAGACTTAAGAAAATTATCAAAAAATTAATATGCATTTTTTTTCAAACTTGATTATAACATTACTTGAAGTTATAATTAATTAAAACAATGGCTACGAATATTAATAATATAACAAATGTTAATTCAGTGTTTACCAATTTAGAGGCTTCTAAATTGGATTCTGAGTATTTTTTAAAAAAGTATGAAATTTCATTTTCTAATATCGAAGCATTAGATCAGGCTGATATTTTTTTAGTAGGCAATGACCATTTTTCAGAAACCGATCAAAGAAATCTGGGGTTGTTTATCAGTTATGTAGCTAAATTGTATCCACTTACTATTTTTCTTGAGGGAACAGCTTCATTAAAAGAAATTGAAGCAACGGAATATTTAGCCTCTTCTTTGAATTTAGATTTTTCTACTGCTAAAGAAATACGATTTTATGGTTGGGACGCAAACAATCTTTTGGAACGAATGGGAAATGCCCCCGCGACGGCTGCTCTTTTATTGAAATTGATGGATGAAACCGAAGATCGTATTTTAACAATTATGAAAGAAATAGAGTCTTTGTGTCCCGGATTTTGGAACATAGCAAAAAATGAAATAAGCAATTTGCTTTTTTCTATGCCAATCGATCTTTTAAACAAAATTAGTACCTTGATGAATATGAAAGACAAGCTTGAAGAACAGATGCAATTTTTACAGAAAGAGCTAAATAAAGGCATAGCTGATGAACAGAAGGCTAAACAAACTTTTCCAGATCGGACTCAAGCTATGGTGGCTACTTTGCGTTACCTACGTCAATTGCAAGCAGAAGGTAAACTCCGTAGAAAAATTATAATAATAGCAGGGTCTGAACACTTGAAAACTAAAGAAGCGAATTTGAATATTAAAGAATATTGCTTAGATTTACTTTACGAAGAACTTAAGTTTCAAAAAGCAGCGGTTATGATCCCTAATAGTTATAGCTAAGACGCGCAATTTTCTGGGTCTCAGCTTAGCGATTGATGTGGATGCCGAGTTTGGTGAGTAGATATCTCCCAACAAGAATCGGATGCTGAATCATCAATTTCACTAAGACTAAATAATTCACCCCTTCGATTTTCTTTCTAATGACTGCAGCCTCATTAGCTGCAGCGTCGCGAATCCATCCAGCATAGGGCGGAGGCAGTTTAGGTAATTGATTGAGAGGAAAAAAGCGCACGTCTTGCGTTTCCGATCCGGTTTGTGCAGCGCCATCGACAATGCGACATTCATACAGGTGAGAAAATTGCGTCATTTTATTTACAGGAAGATATTCGGCGACTTTTCTGACAATACCGGTATGGTAGCCGGTTTCTTCTAGAACTTCACGAAGAGCGCCTTTTTCAGGCAATTCGTTAAGATCGAGTCCTCCGCCGGGTAATACCCAGACCGGAATATCGCGTCGCTTGATCAGCAAGACCTGACTTTTGTCTGTGTTAAACACGATTCCGTACACAGCTTGTTTTTCTTCTCGATGCATTTTTTTCTCCGTATGATATCATAACATCATCATGAGATATTGCCGACTCTTTTTGTTGCTGTTATTTCCTTTAGGTTTTCTCGTAAGTTGCAGACCCTATTACCTTTCGGTTTGCCAGGAATGGGTCGACGTGCGCTATTTAGCCAGTTACCATGCCGGAACCCCCGATCCCAGGTTAGAACACCCACCCATGGGGCAAAAGCTGATCCTCGATTGGAACGTGCCAAGGGAAATTTTTAGCCAAAAACCGGAAGTGGTCCTCGATCTGATCCTGTGGAATTACACCACGAAACAAGTTCGATTTCCGATCACATCACGGTTGGATTATGCGACCTATCGACTTCTCAATGAAGAGTATGAGAAAACGGGCGGGATAATGACCTACAAGGCGGCAATTGTCACAGAAAAGGGGGAGATTTTCCGCGAATGGAAACATCAACTGTGGGTCAATTTGATCACCATCGATCAAGAAACGCCGGCCAGCCCTGCTGAAAAAGCTACATCCGCTGAATAAATCAATTTTTGTGTCGTCTCCCAATCCAAACACGGATCCGTGATTGAAACAGCGTACTTGAGTTGAGCCGGATCGGTTAATGGCTGACTCCCGGCTTCCAAGTGGCTTTCCAACATCAACCCAAAGATCTGATCATTACCCTGCTCAATTTGTTCTAACACCGATAAAAACGCCTCTTGCTGTTTGTCAAAACGCTTTTGGCAATTACCGTGTGAACAATCGATCATCACTCGTTGGGGCAAGCCATACGATTTAAGCTGGTTCATTGCGCGTTGCACAGAGATGCGGTCGTAATTTGTGGTGTCATAGGCTCCGCGCAAAACAATATGCGTATAGGTATTTCCCTGACTCTGAATAGCGCATAATCTACCCTGACCATCAATATGTAGCGCAGCATGCGCTTCTGCCGCCGAAAGTACACCGTGAATGGCGCTATCGAGATTGCCGTCTGTCGCATTTTTAAAACCGATCGGAAAATTCAGTGTCGACGCGAATTGACGATGAGGTTGAGACGAAGAGGTCCTTGCGCCAATGAAACCCCATGTTATCAAATCATCAAAATAGAGCGCTGCAAGCGGATCGACGAATTCTGTGGCACACGGCACGCCCATTTCGGCCAGCATCAACAGCAATTCCCGCGTCCAAATCAAACCGGTTTTAATGTCATGCGTACCATTTAAATGAGGATCATAAACGAGCCCTTTCCAACCCGTTGATGTGCGTGGCTTCTCTGCATACACTCGCATCAATAAAAATGAAGAGCGGTTAACTGCTTGGGCGAGCTCCTTAAAACGGGTCGCATATTCTAGTGCTGATTTTCTGTCATGAATCGAACACGGACCGACAATTAAGGCTTTACGCGCTTGCATGCCGCTGATAATTTGCTTAGCTGTTTCTCTCGCTTGTTGAATAAACGCTGCAGCCGAAGCTGATAGGGGAAACTGCGTTTTAATTTCCTGCGGAGAGGGGAGAGGAGTGATTGTCATCAAACACAAGGGTTAGTATTTTTCACGTTTTGACCGTAGCATAGGAAGCAAAATTTTGCAACTTTAGTAAACTACAATTTAAACCACGGAGAGCACTGAGCGCACGGAGGCGCGCTTTGCGCGCAAAAGTTTTTTTTCTTTTCCGCGGCATAGCCGCCTCTGTGATCTCTGTGAGCTTCGTGGTTATATTGATTTTTTTAAACTACTTTCTCAAGTATGTCTAAAATTTGCCCTCAAAAACATGGCAAAAATCGCATCCGCATCTACTCGACAGATAGGGGACAAATTGGGTTAGGAGAAAGCTTCGTCAGCCGTTTAATATTTTTAAAGAAATTTGTGACTATGTTATAATTAAAAATTTAATTTCACATTATTACATTAAAATTTATTGATTTAATTTAAAATTAATGTTAAAATATGACTATTAATTTAATAACAAAATAGGTTTTATATTATGTCAGCAAATTCAGTTAATAACATTTCATCTCAACTCAAGAACTGGGAAACACAAATAGAGAGTCATCAACTCTCTGAGCAAGGGCAAATTGATATTTTACCTATATTAAAATCGAGGTACCTTGACTTACTCAATGCAAATGCAGAACTAAAAGATCGAGCTTCCTCGCAGCCAGAATCAGACCAGATTAAAGAGGTCCAAACACTCTGGAGTCGAGTTTTCCAATCTTGCGTCGATACGCAAATCCATGTGTTAAATGAAGAGGCGCAGTCTGCTTTGCAAACTCCTGATTCAACGACTCTAAATGATATTGATAGAGAACTTATGACTTTGCAGATCGATGTTCGACTACGAAAAGATCAAAAAGAGATCATTGCAAAACTCCGCGAGCAGATTAAGTCTTTGAATGCAATACCGAACGCTTTGGTCGCGCAAAACGATTACGCCTTTCATTTCCAAGATCTACCCGATGATATTTTGCTCAAAATTTTCAATTTTTTATCTGTTGAAGAGTACGGAGTGATCAGTCGTTTGAACCAATTTTTCAAAGAGTTTCTAAGTTTTCCTGAAGTTCGACAACATTTCCCAAATTTCCCACCCAAGGATGAGACTGATCTTCAAGAATATGGAAAAATTTGGCAGCTTAAAAAAAATATTTACACATCTCATGCCCTACCTTATGAACCGCGGCGCGAATTCTCCGATATCTATTCTGTTGACAGCTGCAAACAAATCACTGTTGCCCAATTTACCCGTGGATTAATTATCTATTATCCGAATGATGATCATTATATCCTTAACGATGCAGGTTCCGAACAAATCAACTGGTATATACTAACAGAAAAGACACTCATTATCGGCAAAGCACAGACTCTTTGCTTATTTGATTTAGAAACAAAAGAAACGCGTCAAGTTGCAACAAAGCATGAAGCAGTCATCGACTATATTGGAATTTGGGATGAAAAAATCATCACCGTCGATCATCGCACTATGGTAAAAGTTTGGGATCCGGCTTCACTTGAATGTTTGCAAGCGCATCCAGCTATTGTCGAGAATCCTGCTGATTATTCAAATACTACTAAATATAAAAATTTGATCATTTATGGAACCGCGAACTCGATTATTGCGTATAACTTAGATACGCAAGAAAGAAACATCTTAGAAAATAATCCTTTCGAGCTCGCTCCTTATTTTAAGATTTGTGGAGATGATTTGATTTCCTTGAATCGTAAAAATAATACGGTAGTCATCACAGTTTATGATTTGAAAACAAAAAAAACTCCGTCTAGCATATCGGATGAAAATATTGCCACAGTTTCTCTCAGACAAGTTCAAACCACTGATGAAAACATTATCGTCGCTAAAAATGATGGTCTCAACAAAAAATCTACTATTTGTGTCTATCCTAAAACGAATCTTGAAAAACCCATCATTATAGAGAACAATTCAGAGATCAATTGCTTACTCGTTCAAGGGCGTCTGCTTTTTGCCGCCTGCGAAGATTTGCATTCTAATCAAGTGATTAAAATTTGGGATTTAAAAAGACGGGAGTGTATCTCGACTTTAATCGGTCATGAAAACTCTATTAAAAGATTAAGACTTGTTGATGGTCGTTTAATTTCTAGCAATGGCAGTGAAATTATCGCATGGGATTTAAAAGCTCCAGAATATAAAGCATTGCTATTCATCTCGTACAATTTAGAATTGTGTCCCGAATATGAAGTGCTTTTTGGCTTATTATCTGAACAACTGCGTCATGAAATTCTCAAAGAGATTGCCGATATTGCCCAGCCAAATTCAAAAGATAAAGCCCGTGCAATCAACTTTTATTTGTTGAGAAAAGTGTTGAGGTATTTAAAAAAAGAAAATTACAAAAAATCGTTTGCAATTTTACAGGATCTACCCAGTTCTGTGAAGTTATCGATAGGCATGCGCGAAGAAATGTCCATGTCCGAATTTATTGAGGCGGTAGAGAAATGTTTACCCATTAAAAATTCGCTAAATTCCTAATTCCTGTCTTAAAATCTCGAAGTTGAGGTAAAACTTCATCTTCGAGTTCCCGCTAATGTGAATAAAAGGATTTATTTTATGTCGGTAAATTCAATAAGTACGATTCATCTTGAGTTAAACCACAATTTAAACCACGGAGCTCACAGAGATCACAGAGGCGGCTACGCCGCGGAAAAGAAAAAAAACTTTTGCGCGCAAGGCGCGCCTCAGTGCACTCAGTGATCTCAGTGGTTAAATTCTTCTTATTTTTTTAAAACTATTGTTTTTTGATAAAATCCTGTATCATTTTCCCAAAATTAGCAGGAGAAATCATGTTACCACTAACTTCCGTTACCACCACTTCTCAGACACACACATCGCATTTTCCTTCTTGGGTAGACACTCCTTGTAAAAAAGTTTACGCTTGTGTAAGAAAATGTTTTACTTGCATCGCTGACTTATTTCGCTCATTCACTAAATTTTTGAATCCGACTCGCGTTCAAATCGGTGGTCCCCAAAACCTCGTCGCCTTTTATCAAAAGGGGAAACCGAATATCGATAAAATGACATTACATCAGATTCGAGCGCAGAATAATGACCAATTGGAAGCGAACCACAGTTACATTCAATGGCTGTTTCCCTTAGATAAACCGAGCGGATCGAGTGCTACCGCGCCGGTCATGGACCTAGCGACGATTCAAGCATTCCGCAATAGCCCTGCACTAAAGGCCCAAGTTTTAAAATCATTCAGAGTGATGTTAGGATTTTATGGATTACAAATGGATGAGACGACGAAGGTAATTTCGCGCGCACCGAATTTCGCAGCGCGCAGTGCGAATTGGCTTACGCCCGGCAATCACAATTTTCTAAGAATTTCACGTATCATCAACTCCTTGCATTTATTTGGAATGCATGACTATGGCAATGCTGTCTACAATATCATGATGAATATTCGCGCCAATGAGGGTAGGGGAATCATCGACGATACAGTACATGGTCACTGGACAAATGCGCATCTCGTGGGAGTGCGAGATACTATCCGATAAGCTCGGGGATTCTTCGGAATATCTCAGTCATTTTCAGATTTTGCTCGGCATATCGTTCGAGAAGCGTGTGACACAGATAGGAAAGAACCGGCATCTGACCTTGAGCTGTTTGCTCATCTGAGGTGGGGAGAGATCCTTTATAACGATCGATAAATTTTGTAAAATCGGCAGTGCAAACAACTTTGCCATCAATTGCAACACCGATGATATTATTTTTGTCTTTCACAGTTTGAGAGATGTTGGAACAATACACGGCATTGCGAAATTGATCGAACAGAAACAGGGTGATATTTCCAGCAATCGGGAAGAAGGCAATTAGACCGCGACATAAATTTTTGAAAGCATTCCAGCTTTCGAGAAGGTGAGGATCGCTGCTCGTGAATTTTGTCTGCGAGAGTTCTTTAAATAGCCTTTGCGTCGCTTCCGTAATTCTGCCAACTGTAGTGAATGAGCTCTTAACGGGAATATAATCATTTTGATTAGCCTGAGCAACTAAGTGCTGAAACGTGAGTTTTCCCTGAGATTTAATAAAAATGTTTATCGATTCAGGTCGATATTCAGTGCCAGTATAATAATCAGAAATTAAGGTTAATATACTCATAATTCTCTCAATTTAATTACGGGAATTATGCTGTATTTTGTCTTTAATTACAATTATTCTAATTCTTTTAATTTCGA